>NZ_JWIM01000092.1:0-1622 GCF_002896535.1 Mesotoga sp. B105.6.4
GAGCTCCATTTCCTTCCTCTTTTGTATCTCTTCGAGTGACTGAACTAACTCGTCTGCATTTACTGAATCATCTCCTTCCGTTTCACTATGAAACGATCTTAGCACAGATTAGTTCCCAGATAAAACTCTATGCCTTAGGGGACTCCATTATTCGCATTCAATTAACGTGACAATGATGATAAGTTAGTCACCTTCTGTGGCAAGCAAAGGCAATCAAGAAAGAGAGTATTGAGAGGTTCACTAAACTCACGAGAGGAGAGAGGGAAGCCAGTCTGCTGGCGCAGGCCAGTCGCACTGCGTGCGGCCAGTCTTGCCTCCGGCGAGGCCAGTTCCGGCTGCGCCGGGAAAAGATCCGCTTTATTAGAAAACGCTGTACGCTGTGAAGAGTCATCCTTAGTCCTTCGTCCCAGATCATGGACCCGTCCTTGGGAAGAGCCTGAGGTCAGAGGCAAGAGGTCGGAAGAGCGAAGAGTTCTTGATTTTCTTACCTCAAGCCTCTTTCCCCTTACCTCTGATCGGCCTCGTCGTCGTCGATTGCCCAAGAACGAAGAACAGATACTTGCTCTGGAACGAAGAACCGATTATCCTCGGAGAACCGTTCAACGGCGAACCATGTTTTAAAGCGTTAAACGGTCCTCTGCTATTAAGCGTACAGCGGAACTTCTGGCGTATAGCGCATCTTCAGGGCGATATTCCGTGCAGGTACCCTGAACAGTAGCATTTCAGGGCAGGCTCTGCGGGATGACTGTCTTTTCTTACTTCACGTCATCCTCGTGGTTCAGGCCAGGATCTCGATCTTGAATCAAGAACGATGGAGCGAGAAGACGCTTTGAGTCTGAGATGAAGCTTCGCTTCGAGAGAAACCCTTTTCGAGACTTCTACAAACAATGAGAGAAAGCAGATCCCGTGCAGGTGCATCACGGGATGACCAGGTAAGTGGATTTAAGGGAAGGTTCTACGTGGATGACAGTCTTTTCTTGCTTTTCGTCATTCTGACGAAGGTCCTGGTCAGAATCTCGATCTTTGAAACAGTTGCAAGTGGCGAGTTGCGAGTTGAATAAGAAAATGGTTGTCCGTTATCGGTTCACCGTTCTCCGACAAGAATGAAAAGAGCGGTAAAGGCGTGACTAGGGTCTTGGCTTTTCACAGCGTACAACGGGTTTTCTGCTCTTAAGCGTCCAGCGGATTTTCTGGCGCAGCGACCGTCTCTATCAGCTCTTTATCGATGCTTCTTATTGGTCTCGCAAGGCAGAAACTGGTCTGTGCGAACAGACAGGCTTCAAAATCGCCTCCTGCGAAGGCAGCCTTGCGTCCCCGGATGCTTCTCCGTGCATTGCGACCTGGCGAAGCCAGCCTTGCGTCCGCCGATGTTCTTTCGGCGCCTTGCGTCTTATTCCGCTCTTTCTGACTCGGAACCTGCCCCCCAACCCCGGCTTTTTGCTTTTTCTTACAATTTGCATCACTGGAACTTGCAACTGAGCTTTTAGAAGCGATCAGCGAATTCTAAGAACGAAGAACAGATACTTGCTCTGGAACGAATAACGTTTTCCTCGGAGAACCGTTCAACGGCGAACCCAGTCTGTTTTGGTAGGGTCAAGAAATGGCGCGGTGTAAGTACAGAC
>NZ_JWIM01000093.1:0-6056 GCF_002896535.1 Mesotoga sp. B105.6.4
TGCATACTCAGATATCTTCTGTATCCTCTGTTTCCCACAAGACTCTTAGGTCCCTGTTTAAGTTTCTTCGTAAGGTTCTTCACTATCTCTTCTCTCTTGATTCTGTCTCTTTCTGCCTGAAATGGATTGAAACAGATTACGTATCTCTCCCCCTCATACAGAACTTCCTTTACCTTCAGATTCTCTTCCACTTTTTCGTAATCACCGGGCTGATTCAATACCGCCTCAACTCTCTTGCTCCTTCTCATCTTCACTCCGAATATGTATGACAGTCCGGCCTTATCTATCTCCTCAATGAGTCCGTTGCTTATCATTCCTCTATCGGCTACCACTATAACCCTGTCTATGTTGAATCTTCTTCGTATATCCTCAAGAGCTTTCCTGAAGGTATCTATGTCAGCGGTGTTCCCAGGAAAGATTTGGTGAGCAACAGGGAAACCATCCTTCGTCATTAGTACCCCAATCACCACTTGCTTGCAATCAGATCTGTGATCCTTAGAACGACCATAAAATGACAGGTCAGGTCCTTCTCCCTGGAAGTATGTACTGGTTGTGTCCCAGAAGACTAGATCGAGATTCAAGTTGAAGAGAGTCTTCACATTACTGAAGAGCTCTTCCTCCACCTCTTCCTTGAACTTCTCAAGATAATCCAGTCCACGGTAGTAATGGTGGAGACTCAGCTGCTCGAACTCAGGTCTGTAAACCTTGCTTACCCAATTGTCTACTCCTCTCTTCGATCTCGGTTCGACAAGTCTGTTAAGTACCATAGCGAATATAGCCTCAACGTAATCGCTAACTGCATCCGTATCTCCCAGCAGTCTCCTCAATACCCTTTCAATACCTAGTTCCTTCCACAACTGCTCGAAGATAACAACAGGTCCCCACAGATAGGTTTGATTTACATTAAGGGCTTCTTTTCTAATCCATTCTTTTGTAGAGAAGTTCTTCAGGCTTTCAATGAGCCTATCTATCTGGCCGCTGTTCTGGAGATCATCTACTCTCCCCAGATTAACCAGAACTCTCTGTCTAGTCTTATTCCCCACTCGCATATTCTCTACGAGTTGCAGGTAACTCCTGGTGGAACCGTCTTTGTTTTTGAAGTGTTTCAGTCTAAGAAACATGGCACCTATATTATACCACTATCCACAACTATAAGTCAAGCGCTAACAAAGTGACAAGCAATATAACGTGGCACCGCATCTCGAAAGTGATTCAAGTATCTACAACGAATTCATGAGACTTTCAGATCTTCTTCCTGCGATTTCTTCCATTTTGCTGTCAAGAAGAGCCTTAATCAATGCATGCTCAACAATTCGACAGCAAAGCTAATCAAGAAAGTCTTTTGGTAGAAGCCGAGCCGCTTCTTTGTCGATCATCCAGAAGAGTTTCCCATATTCAGGAGATACAAGACTTATTGGTAGTTCACAGTCATTTTGGACCAGAACCAACCTAGCGATCTCTGCCTTCGCCTTTCCGGAGGCCAAAACGAAGATGTTTCTGGCCTGCTTTAGAGCTCGCAGACCAAGCGTAACCCTTTTGGATGGCCTTCCATCGTAGCTCACTTCACTGGTAAGTACGAGAGAATCACGGTCGATAATTTCAGTCGAACCGGGAAAGAGAGACCCCGTGTGGCCGTCTTCTCCAAATCCCAATATTACAAGATCGAAATCTGTGGAATGTTTTCCAAAATAGTCAATCAGTTCTGTTTCGTATTGAGCCGCGGCAATCTCAGGGGATAATTCACCTTTGATTCTGTGAATGTTTTCCTGGGGAATCTCGATCCTTCTAAGCAGAAGCTCCTTCACGAGTCCGTAATTGCTTTCATCATCATCGGGAGTAACGCACCTCTCGTCTACCCAGAAAAGGTCGACTTTTCGCCAGGGAATACCTTGTTTGTAAGGTTCTTCGGCAAGAATTTCATAAAGTCTTTCGGGCGTAGAACCTCCCGAAAGACCTACTGAAAATCTCTCATGAACGGTTGTTCTGTTCTCGATTAGTTTTGCCAAAGTTTCGGCGGCCGCATGTGATAGCTGCTCAAAGTTTTCGAAGATGCTCAACTGCCTATTTGCCGCCGCCATCTTGCTCCTCTGGTAGTTCTCCATCCTCACCACAACAGCAAACAAACCACTCCCGGCCTTCCCTCGAAACGAGAAAACTGCTTTCTTCGGGACCCCAACTACCGGTTGCATAAGTGCACAACTTGATTTCTCCATTCTCTTGTCTTCTTATTATAGGGTCGATTATTCCCCAAGCTAACTCGATTTCATCAGATCTGGCGAACAATGATGCATCACCCTGCATTACATCTAAAAGGAGTCTCTCGTATGGATCAGGGAGGGTGTCATTACCGAATCCGCTGGAAAAACTGAAATCCATTTTGGCTGTTCTGGTCTTCATCGGACCACCAGGAATCTTTGCCTCGAAATACAGCTTCATTCCTTCGTCAGGTTGAATACAAAGAGATAGAATGTTCGGACTAACATCTTCGCCATTTCCGGATTGTCCAAAAAGCATATGAGGAACGCTCTTGAAATGGACGGAGATTTCCGAAACCTTTCTCTTCATCTTCTTGCCAGATCGAAGATAGAATGGGACTCCCTTCCATCTCCAATTATCCACATACATCCTAAGTGCAGCATATGTAGGCGTTTTTGAATCCTTAGCAACTCCTTCTTCTTCAAGATAGCCATCATACTGACCCAGAACGACGTCTGAACACTTGTTCATTGATCTCAGAACTTTGACCTTCTCATCCCTTAGAGCATCAGCCTCGAAAACTGCTGGCGGTTCCAAAGCCACTAAAGTCAGAAGCTGAAGCATGTGATTTTGAAACATATCTCTCAAAACCCCAGCGGTATCGTAATATCCTGCCCTGTGTTCTACTCCAATATCCTCAGCAACAGTTATCTGAACATGATCAATGTATTGACGATTCCATACTGGTTCAAATATCGAATTGGCAAAACGGAAAGCAAGTATATTCTGAACGGTCTCTTTCCCGAGAAAGTGGTCTATCCTGAAAATCTGGTCTTCCCTAAAAGACTCGTGAACGATCGAATTCAACTTTCTTGCGCTTTCAAGATCTCTTCCAAAAGGCTTCTCGATCACGACGCGGATTTCTCTTCCCTCAGATCCACTGAGACCCAATTTGCCCAAGTGTCTCAGTATGATCGAATGCATTTCGGGAGGAATAGAGAGGTAAAAAAGAAGATTTAATCTAGCCTGCTCGTTCTTCTCCAATTTGTCTATCCTTTTTTTCAGTTCGCTGTATGTCTCTTCTTGATCATACTCGCCCTGCAAGTACTCGATCTTAGTTTCAAATCCCTTCCAGAGATTACAGATCTTTGGATCAGATCTGGAGTAATCCTGAACCCCAGAGAATAACCTATCTCTAAAGTCTTTATCCGATATCTTGCTCCTAGAAACGCCGATAACGTCGAATTTTTCAGGCAGCAGTCCTTCACAACCGAGGGAGTGAACAGCCGGAATCAGTTTCCGTTGTGTAAGATCACCGGAAGCTCCGAATACAATCATTATTGAATTCTCAGTCTTCGCCATCTCTACTCTCCAGTCTCGTTTGTTTTATTTCGTGGCCGCCAAACCTGTTTCTGATGGCTGCAAGGAGTTTTGCCGAATAATCCTCTTCAACGCGGCTCTCAATTCGCTTCTGTAGAGACAATGTAATTACCGGGGCGGGGACGTCGAGATCCATTGCCTCAACAACTGCCCATCGTCCTTCTCCAGAATCTGCAACCCATGGCTCTATGTTGCGGAGATCCTGATCACCGGCTAGTATATCGCTAATCAACTCAAGAAGCCATGACCTGATCACGCTTCCGTGAAGCCATATATCGGTCACTTCCTTCAAATCGAAATCAAACTCCTTCTTCGCTCTAAGAATCTCGAATCCTTCCGCATAGGCCTGCATCAACCCATACTCTATTCCGTTGTGGATCATCTTTGCGAAATGGCCGGCTCCCGCTTGTCCGACTCTTCCCCACCCTTTGTCTTGCTCAGGCGAAAGCGTTGTGAATAATGGCGTGAGGTTCTCTATGATCTCTCTTTCCCCTCCAATCATCATGCTGTAACCTTCTGTCAATCCCCAAATTCCCCCGCTAGTGCCTACATCTACGAACTTGATTCCTCTTTCTGAAAGTCTCTCCGATCGCCTAACTGAGTCTTTATAATTACTGTTGCCTCCGTCAATGACGATATCTCCAGAATCTAGCAAGTCTTTAAGAGCATTTACGGTCGTTTCAGTTGGAACGCCTGCTGGAATCATCAACCAAAGAATCCGAACCGGCGTCAACTTTCCCACAAGCTCTTCCAGAGAAAAGGCCGGGTAAAGTCCTATCTCTTCAGCCAGAGCCTTTGTGATCTCCGAATTCAGATTATAGCCGATGACAGTATGTCCGCCGGCGACGAGTTTTCTGGCGATATTGCCTCCCATTTTGCCAAGTCCTACTATCCCTATCTCCATATGAGGCACCTCTTTCTAAAGAATTCCGATTCTCGGTTTGATGCTCCAAAGCTTCCAGCTTCAGAAACGTATCACTCCAGGTTATGCCTTGTCACTATCAGATTTCGCCCTTCTGTGGTCCTTAAAGCAGACCTCCTACACTCCCATTTTACCAATAGTGGGGTTTTTTTCTTTCTTCGTAACCTCTTCAGACGGCTTTCAAGTCTAATCTCTTTTCTGAAGATACTCGATAAGGATTTTTGCAGCTCAGAATTCCTAAGGCTCCTAGACCACAAAAAATGTTTCATTCCCGCTACCAGAGATTTGACTTTCACAGTGTGAACAAATGACTGATTTTCCATAAATCTTCTATTTAATTAGATAAATCAACTTTCTTCCGAGACCTGAACTCTCCACATAGACGCGCTTTTGCCAATAAGCTGATTTACAAATCAAGATATTTGGGGGGCGTTGTAAATGAAGAAGTATTCTCTCTTTTTTCTTCTGGTATTGCTAATCTTTGTCACGGGTTGCGTTGGTCTTCTTCGAACAAATGCAATTAAGGGCACAGTTTTTGCAGACGAATATATTGAAAACGCTATCGTGAAGGTCTTTGACCTGGACGGAAATCAGGTCATTGAAGGGGAGTTTGAAACCGACAATTATGGGAGGTTCTCGATACCCATACCCACGGGGCTGAAGTTTCCGGTAATAGTTCTGGCGTCCTTCGATATTCCCGAAGAACAGGAAAGGACTGATGCCCTTGCCTCGGTTGTCGAAGAGTCGTTCTATTCGGAGCAAATACTTGTAAATCCAGTCACATCAGTTTTTACGGCCTACATGTTCAGAATGGGAACCAGCTATGCAGAGGCCATTAGTCAGGTCAGAGAAGCCCTAAACGTCCCCCCCTGAGGTGAATGTTTTGAGCCAGCTTCACCCTAAATTCGAGACCTCGTATTTCTCTATGAAAAGGCTCTCGGACTTCGTCCATGAAAACTTCGGCGGAGTTTACAGGGACTTCATAGAGGTAATTGTCGAGGCAATTGTCGGCGGCGCCAAGTACAATTTCGGCGTTGGTGCGACTCTGGATATTGACATCTCAAGCATAGCCAAGGACCTCTTGAAGGGAATAACAACCGGTATAGCATCAAAGGGTGCCGTTAGTGCGATATCGTGGGTTATGAAAAGCCTGTTTGGACTCGGTGATCAAAGCGCAGAAATGATAAGCGAGATTCTCAACCAGGTTCAAGAGATAAACGACAAGCTGGACGTGATGTCTGCAAAGCTTGATACTATTGATGCCGAAATACAGAGCATTCTCACGAAGCTTGACAAGCAGTATTACGATTCGTTTGTGAGAATGGTAGATCAGAACTACTTCACTCCGATCGAAACCTGCACCAACAAGTATATGTTCATTACAACTCTCGATGCAACGACTACCACAGATGTCGCCATCCAGGAACTGATGTACGATATTCAGAACAGCTCGCTCGATCAGGTAATGCTGAACATCAAGAAGGTTATCGTTGGAGGAACTGCTGACACGAGTTATATGTCTCTGTTCGAAATTTCCATTACCAACGCAATGAATGCC
>NZ_JWIM01000046.1:0-15158 GCF_002896535.1 Mesotoga sp. B105.6.4
ACATCCAGATCCAGGTTCCCAAGTTCCTAATCGAAGCCTGTACCAGGGTCACGCCACCTGTATGCCGGTCACCATCTGGACAGTAAGCAGGTTTCCTCCAGACTTATCCCGGGATAGTTGGTCCTCCCGGTTTAGATGACACTAAAGGTCCTTACGACACGTTCACGGTGGTTCACTTGTATTCGTCTCCTCTGGTACTCACCTGACGGGATCGCTGTCCCGCCTTTTCCCGTAACGTTCACTACCATGGCTCTTTACCAAACAAGTTTAAATGACCACCGAAGGTGAGTGGTGTGTTTTACGCCTTCATTTCTTCCATCTCTTTCCACAGAGTCTTACACAAAAAACTGAAGACCCTTTAGAAAGTTATGGAACGGATCTTCAGTTATTTGGTATGGAGTATTGTAATGGATTTTCTCAATTTACACGCCTCGCCTTCTTCTCAGCTGTGGATGGAGGTCATGTATCTCTTCAGAGCATCGGTCTTTACCTTCTCTAAATACCTATCCACATCTGCCAAATTCTCTCTTCTTTTCTCTCTAATGATCTCACCTCCTTCTCCACGGAGTTAAAACCTTGGACGTGTCATCAAAGAACTGAACGCACTCTCTCTTACCTTAGAAATCATCCTGTCTACTTCCTTCATGCTTCTCCTTTTCATCTTCATCCCTCCTCTTCTTAGAATCTTGGACTGAATAATAGATTGCTGTAAACGCTGTCTCTTTCACTCTCGATCAATCTGTCTATTGCCTTCAAGTTTCTCTTCTCTTTAAATCTCATCTACTCTCCTCCTTCTCTCTTACCTAACGTTAATCGGTCTAGCTCTCAGTGAATCTTCAACGATCTCCGGGTAGAACTCACTTTCCTTGTAATGAATCTTCCTTTCTCTTCCTTTCATCTTTCTCACCTCCTTCATAGATACTGTGGGAAAGACTCCTTGGCAACCTTTTCCTTGAACTTCTGAACGGCTCTTTCAATGGAAGCTGGATCCTTAACTTTTCTCATATCTACACCCCTTTTTATTAATCTCTGGTTCTACATTCATAATATATCACAACAAAACATAAAAAGTCAAGGCGTTAACTAAAAGAATCTTCACTTACAATAACTAAGTTTCAACTCAATTCCATAATTTGCTCTGTACTAAAGAAAAATAGTGAATGTCACCATCTTTCGTATGCTCTTTGGAGAAATATACACTTCAATGACAAATGATTGTTTCCAAGTACTGCAAGATTGTTGGAAATGATCAACTTCACTGTGCATAAATTCTAGTTACTGCATCATAGAATCTCATAATAGCCCAAATGGTGTACTCGTTTGCCTGCACAAAACAACTCGACTGGACGCCAGATGTATAATGTAAAAGAACTGAAGGAGGCAATTGTGATTGATGAAAGGAAGGCTGTTAACTGCCTAATATGCGGCTCGAAAACCGAAAGAATTGTTCACCGCAAATTCGGGGTGGGTTACAATTGCTGTGATAACTGCGGTTTCATCTCGAAACACGAGGCAGATCGGATCTCTCCGGAAGATGAATTAAAGATCTATAGAAGACACAACAACAGCATTGACGATCCGAGATACGTTGCCTATTTCAGAGACTTCATCGATACCGCAGTCACCGATTTTCTATCTGAAGGAAGAAGAGGGCTTGATTTTGGGAGTGGTCCGACACCGGTTCTTGCAAAGATACTTGAAAGGGATTATGGATTCAATATGGAGATATACGATTACTACTTCTCGCCAGAGAAGGTCTTTCTGGGGAAAAAGTACAACCTCATAACCTCAACAGAAGTCTTTGAACACCTAGATGAACCCATTGCGTATTTCAAAATGCTTTCCGACTGTCTAGAAGATGATGGAGTTCTATCAGTGATGACGCTCTTCCATCCTGAGGACAGACAGGAATTCATAGAATGGTACTACATGAGGGATATGAGTCACATATCTTTCTATACCTTAGATACAATGAAGAGAGTTTCTGAGATTGTCGGTCTCAACATAGTGTTTACCGATAACAGACGATACACCTCGTTCAAGTTAAACAGATAAGTGGCCGAGGACATTTATACAACAATAAACAGACCCTCTCTTTGAGGGTCTGTTTGCGATTTGGGAATTTCCGAACAGGGGTGGGGTTAGAATATCTGCATCTGTTTAATCGTGTCGTGTCGAACAGCAAAGCTGGTGTTTTTAAGTTCTGCATTAGGTTCTAGTTCTTGGATTATTCTAGTTGAAACAAGCAATATGTCAATTAACTCGACGTGACCGTTTCTTAAGTCTCTATGTATTTCTTTTCTCTCTGTCGGAGTAAGTTACGAAGTTTCGAAGTAGTTTGACTTTTGGATCACTTCCTGGCTTCCATCAATCTCTTCATCGCTTCTTCAAGTATAGCTCTGGGGCATGCGAGATTTACTCTCATGAATCCTTCTCCTTCGATACCGAATACTGAACCATCCTCAAACCCGACTTTTGCCTTTTCGTAGAGAAAACTTCTAAGTTCTTCAACGCTCATACCCGTTGCTCTAAAATCGACCCATGCGAGATAAGTACCTTCAAGCTCAGTGACTCTCACTTCTGAGTAGTTGGTTTTCAAGAAGTCTCTCATGTACTCAAAGTTGGCATTTATGTACTTCAGCAGCTCTTCCAACCATTTTTCTCCATGGTTGTAAGCTGTTTTTAGAGCAACTGTACCGAAAACATTCGACATCCCTAAGCCCAAAGAGTTCAGCATGTTTGAGTATTCGTCGAGAAGTCTTCTGTTTGAAGAGATCACTGCTGCAGATGAAAGCCCTGCGAGATTAAAGGTCTTGCTTGGCGCCAAACAAGTCAACGTGATAGATGATGAACTTTCAGAAATCGCCGCAGTTGGAATATGTTTGCAGTTGCCAAAAACCAGGTCTGAATGGATCTCGTCTGATACTATTAGCACGTTTTTCCTGAAACAAATATCAGTGAGTCTAGAAAGCTCATCTTCCTTCCATACTCTTCCAACCGGGTTGTGAGGACTACAGAGAATAAGAATCTTCGTTCTTGAATCGATCTTCTTCTCAAGATCATCAAAATCCATTGTGTAATGTAAACCGGATTCTTTCAAAGGGTTCCGAACCATCTGGCGTCCTGTCTCTGTAATCGCTTTGAAGAAAGGATAGTAGACTGGAGTTTGGACAATCACTTTGTCACCTGGATGGGAAAACGCCATCACCGCTATGTGAACTGCCGCTACTACTCCCGGTGCATGTGAAATCCATTCCTTTTCGATTTTCCATCCATGTCTCTTATTGAGCCATCTTACAATCGATTCGTAATATCCGTCTGATCTCGCAGTATAACCATAGATGCCGTGTCTAGCTCTGGCAACTATCGCTTCAATAACTTCGGGAGGTGACTCAAAGTCCATGTCGGCAACCCACATAGGTAGCAAATCATTCCGCCCAAAGAAAAGGTTGGCGTGGTCCCATTTTATGCAATTCGTTCCTCTTCTTTCGATAACTCTGTCAAAGTTGTACTTCACATCTTCCCTCCGTCATCCACGAAATTGTTAGCCGGCTACTGCGGGTTCTTCGGCAGAGCTCCCCGGAATGCCAATTGTTATACAGGCAGATTACTCAATGAAGGGGATGTCATCACCAGAGTAAAGATAGTCTGGGATTTCAGGCTCTGGATATTCAGACCTGATTTTCTCTTTGATCTGGTTAAGATAACCTTCCGCAGTAGAACGCCATGTGTATTTCTCAGTAACACGGTCAATACCTCTCGAGCTCAATTCATTCCAGAAATCTTCACTGGTGAAAAGGACCCTTTTCAACCCTCTGGCGATATCATCCGTTTCAAGAGGGTCCACCAGAACTCCGTATTCAACATTGTTTTCTCTCATGCTCTCTGTAGGGCCTCCGTTAGATGTTGCAACAGCCGGTAGACCGCAGGCCATAGCCTCGATTGGGGCAAGTCCGAACGGTTCATACAGGGAAGTAAGGGCAAAAACAGATCTTCTCTTTGCCCCTATTCTGTATAGAGCTGAAAGCTCCAACTGATTCTCTATGTTCATAAAGAGGACTCTCTCTTCGAGATTATTCTTGAAAATGTGATCAATAATCTCGCCCAGAACAGTTCGGTCAGGTTCTTGAAGAGATTTGTACTCATCATAGGGATTATTCAGACCCCGAGTAACAATAATAAGATTGCAGGAACTGTTCAGTTTGCCGTCCCTAGAAAAGGCCCTTACTACTCCCATGTGATTCTTCTTCTGTTCCAATCTGCTAGAAATGATGATCATCGGGAGTTGGAGTCTGGACGGTTTAGAGAATCTCTCTACCACCTCTTTGTATCTCTTTTCAATGATTGTGTCAAGTTCAGTAGGACTTGCAGCGAAGATGTCTGTGTTGACTCCAGGGGGAACAACGGAGTATTTTGAATCGTTGCCCACTTCTGAAAAGTCTCGATAGAGTCTGTGACTGTACTGCTGGAACCTCTCCATAGAAGTGGAAACAAAGTTTACTGCCGAATACTTCATCGAAATGCGTTCAGCCGCTATTCGGAAGGAAAAGTTGAATCTCGATTCTATCTCTGCACGATCAGCTCCAGTCTGCAGTAGTTTGTCGAGTTTTTGAGCCCCAAGGGAGTGGGCTGTGAAAGAGTAAGGGATTCCTGTGTCTTTGAATAGCATAGCTCCCGTCAAACCTCCGTCCCCATAATGAGTAGTAACGAAATTCGGTAAAGTTCTTTCCGACGAATAAAATTCTTTAATTCGTCTTGCGAACTCCCCCAAGAAAGGCCAAAGTCTCTCCTTGCTCAAGAAGCCTTCTGGACCAAAAGGGATTCTTATGATTCTGAGGCTATCTTTTCCTCGATAGGAATCGAATTCCTCGGCAAACTCAGGCCATTTGTCGTCGATAACCCTTCTCGTTATTATGTCACAGTTAATCCCCATTTCTGACATAGCCGATGCAACTTCCTTCACATAGACCAGCTGACCTCCAAAGTCCGGATGCGTTGTCCAGTAGCTGTCATTCTTATCGAAGTTTCCCTGGGGATTTATAAATGCCACTCTCACAAGTCATCACCTGCCTCGAAAATGGCCTTCAAAGCGTCTATAGAAGGCAGAATTACATCCTTTCCCTCATGTTCGATTCTAAAGGCGGCACAATAGTTCCCATAAGCGGCCGATTCAAAGATATCCTTCCCTTGAAGGAGGCCATATAGGATACCGGACCAAAAAGCATCTCCCGCACCGGTGGTGTCCACTACTCTTCTTGCGCATGGAGAGAGTGTTTCAGTTTTGTGACCGTCAGAAATCACAGATCCTTTGTGGCCCAAAGTCAGGACGACATTTGAGGCGCCGGCATTATGAAACTTATCAATGTATTCATGAGGATCTCCGGTACCGAAGATATGTAAGGCATCATCTTCAGAAGGTTTTACAATGAATGCGTACTTCAGGAATTCCTTTATGAATTCCGAACCATCATCCTCTCGATCCCAGAGAACCCTTCTGTAGTTGGGATCAAATGTTATCTTTATTCCCGCTTCCAATGCCTTTCTCACCAGCTTCATGCATGCCAGCCGCGACTGCTCACATGAGAATGGCCAAGATGTGAAATGAATGAATTCCACATCTTTGAGAAAACTCACGATATCCACCGGTTCTTCAAGAAAACAATCCGCACCTCTAAAAGCTATGAACTGTGGGGATGATTGTGACTTCGAAACGAATACGATTGAAGTATGTGCTTCCACGTCTCTCTGAACATAAGAGATATTTATTCCTCGCGAAGCGAGGTGTTTAAGATAAGCTCTTCCAAAGGAATCATCGCCTACTCTGGAGAGAAGAGTAGCGTCAACACCTAGATCATGAAGATTTACAGCAAGGTTTCCTGGAGAACCGGCAAAGTATCTTTTGAAAGAAGTAGCTTCGCCAAGATCTCTCACAAAACTGCTTGATATCAGGTCAATAAGCAGTTCACCAACAACGGCAATTCGCGACAATTTAATGCCTCCTTCTAATGATAAGTCTATCATTGCAGGAACGATTTCCAATAACTGAGTCGGGATCTGCTAAAACATTGGTTATGGAGATCTAGTGTTCAACGACTGAAGGGCAGACCGTGTATAATTTAGTTTACACTGACTACACATATTCGAGACAGGAGGTTCAATAATGAGTGGCAAGACAATTAGAAAGCTTCAGAGAAGATATGTCGGCGAAGACGTTGACCTCTCCATATGGGAAGATCTTGAGAAAGAGCTCAGGAGACTGGAAGAGTATCCGATAGTAGATAGAGCTTCTCTTGAGGATTTTCTTTACTTCTGGAGTGAGTTGTTCATGATTCTTCAGGAAAGACTCGCGTGGAAGTATATAGACATGACTAGGGCTGCCGACAGCGAGGATAAGAGGCAGGAGTACTCGAGATTCTACGCTGAGGTATATTCCAAAGCGGAGCCTTATAGGATTATGCTGATGAAAAAGTATTTAGACAGTGATTTCAGAAGCGAATTAGATCGAATCAGATACGAGAACTTCGATACGATCGTCTCCAATACAGTAAAACTATTCAGAGAAGAGAACCTTCCTCTGGAGGTTCAGGAGAAGAATTTAAGTTCTGAATATGCGGCAAGTATTGGTTCTCTGACTGTTAAGTATGGAGAACAGGAGTACACACTGTCTCAACTCTCAAAGTTTCAACTTGAACCTGATCGTTCAATCAGGGAAGAGGCATGGCGCCTTTCGATGGTAAAGCTGAAAGAAGTTCATGAGAGCATGGAGGATCTGTTTGGCAAACTTCTCTCGATAAGAGTTCCGCAGGCGAGGAATGCAGGTTTTGCAACTTACAGGGATTATATGCACCAGAAGAAAAACAGATTTGCGTATTCGGTCGAGGATGTGCTTAGATTCCACGATTCAGTAGAGAAGGTAGTGGTTCCTTACGTTTCCAAGCTAAATGAGAAAAGAAGTCGAGAGCTTGGACTGGAGAGGTTGAAACCATGGGACATGAATGTTGTACCCTCAGGGAAGGTGCTTAAACCATTCAGTAATATGAATGAGTTTGTTGACAAAGCTATCAGGATTCTTGAGAGAGTCGATCAAGAGTTCGGTAAAAACTTATCTAAGATGAGGGATAACGGCCTGCTAGATCTTGAAAACAGAAAGGGAAAGGCTCCAGGTGGCTATAACTATCCTCTTGATGAAACTGGTGCTCCATTTATTTTCATGAATGCTACGGGAACTCCTGCAAACGTCCGGACAATCCTTCACGAGTCTGGCCACGCAATGCATTCATTTGCTACGGCAGACGAAAGGTTGATCACGTACAGACATACAACGCATGAAGCAGCCGAGCTTGCCTCTATGTCTATGGAACTCCTGACGATGGATTACTGGGACGAGTACTACAGCGCAGATGAGATAACAATTGCCAGGCGAGAAGAACTGACCGGTACTTTGAGCTTCTTACCCTGGTGCATGGTTGTTGACTCGTTTCAGCAGTGGATCTATACATATCCCGATCATTCTCCCGATGAAAGAGACGAGAAGTTTGCCGAAATCTTTGAACGCTTCAATGCAGGTGTTGACTGGACTGGCCTGGAAAGTGAAAAGAGAATCCGATGGCTTCTTCAGCCTCATATTTTTACGAACCCCTTCTACTATATCGAATACGGAATAGCTCAGCTCGGTGCTCTCGCGATATACAGAAATTACAGGCAAAATGGATCAAGCGCAATAGAAGATTACAAGAGGTTCTTATCAATGGGTTACTCAAGGCCGCTTGATGAGTTGTTTGAAAGCGCTGGGATAGAATTTGACTTCTCAGAAGAGTACTTGTCGGAGCTCATGATCTTTGTCGACAGTGAGCTGGCGTCTTTCTAGGAATAGACACTTCAACGTGGTAGCTATGCACTACCGACAGCGTTAGAATTGTCCGAGGAGGTGTTTCGATGAAAAGACTAATATTCGTACTGCTTCTACTCATTACGCCGCTGATTGTGACGGCGCAAGTTGAAGAACTCAGAGCCAAGCTGGCCGAGAATCCTATGGATGTGGAGAGCCTTCAGGCTTTATTGAAGATCTACGATGATAACTATGACTTCGAGAGCTACGGAACGCTTTTGAAAGATGTAGTAGCTTCGATTGATGAAGTTCCAGAACCTATGTTTCAAGTGATCAAGTACGGAACTGAGAGACTTCTCGAGAACTATTACTCAGACTATGCCGAGGATGTCTCTGGAGTCTTCTTTGAGCTTAAGCCCAATAAAGATTCGCTGCTTCTGTATCTTAAGGCAGTGAACAGCAGCTGGGATCTATCTGAAGAGATAGTCCGCGAATCTGTTGACAGACTTGGAGAAGGGCAGCTAGAAACATACATCTTCCTACATGATCAATCTGTTGAACTGTATCCTGCAGATTTGAATTTGATAGTATCTAGAATTCTAGTTGAGGATTTCGGGGAGACTGACTATCTAATACCTTACATCATTGGGATGATAGATGACTATGACTTTTATGCTGCAAGAAATCTGCTGAACGAGAGCTCTCGATTGCTAGAGAGGGAACCGATGTTCTACTACCTGAATGGGATTTTTGATCTTGAGAAAGGCTTTTACGATGACGCAGTAGAATGGTTTCTGCAGGGTAAAGCATATGATGATGGAACTGAGATTCACGAAGCCCTGGCTCTGATCTACTATATATATGTCCCGGACAATGTCAATGCGTTATTCAGAGCGATTGTGCTTTCAGATGACGAAACGTCGTTGCACGCGAATATTCAGGAGTTTGTTGCGAATTATCCTGAACTTTCCTGGATCTTCTCCTGGGTTTCCAGAGTTCCTGAGCCGAAGAGATTAACCGAAATCCTTACTGAGGAGGTTTCGGTAGTATCATATACTTCAGTAAACTTCGATTTTGAGAAAATCAGCATAGGATTCTACGATATTGAGGGAGTTCTTCAGGGTACGGTAGTCAATTCCATATACGGGCAGTTCTTGGATGCCAGTACTTACGTTTACATCTCCGAAAATATGGGCGGGGTTGTCGTAGAAGGTGAGAAAAAGGCGAGATTCGATGGAGTTGACGTCTATTCGCTTTCGCCTGACAGAACAAGGTTCTTGCTAATGGACACCTGGCGAGAGACAATTTCGATGGTTGACAGTGATATTGGCGTCCTATGGTCAATGGAGGCAGATTACGGTATGATACCGGTTGCATGGTCTCCTGATGGATCAAGAATAGCTGTGTCCACCGGTTGGGATGTGTTCTCGATTATAGATGTGGAATCTGGAGAAGTGCAAGAAACGATTGAAGACTACAATCACTTTGTCTTTCTTTCAAACGAGAAGACGTTCGTGATAGATTACGAAGGAAACATAGTTCAGCTTGACACAGAGTCTGTACTGAATACAGATGCGCCGGCTTTCTGGGCTGAGTTTGGTGAAGACGGGAAAATAGTCTATTTTGAGTATCCTGAGGACTATGCGGACTTCTTGTACGCCTCTTTGCATGTGTTTGACACGGTGAACGGCCGGGATAGGGTAATATCTGACAGCACTCTCTTCATGGATGCGCCGGTACCTTCAGTGAAGATAGAAGGGAATCTCGTATACTTCACTGAGAAGGACCAGCAGGGCATGCACAGGATTGTAGTGATGAATTACATAACAAATGAAGTGCTTTTCGTGGGTCTGCCAAGTAAAGACGTAATTGTCTTTCCGGATGTGAGACCTGAATGAAAGTAGAGGGGAAGCCGGCTCTTAGCCGGCACTCCTCTTCTGATTGACTCAGAGATAATCCCGTAGCGTTTACTGATCTTGTTTGCGACTTTTATTGATCTGTTTGAACAGCCTATCTAGATGCTCACTCGTTATTAGCTCCGATGATGTTCCCTTTTTTGTGCAGCAATATCTAGCAGCTATCTGACCCCTCAGAATCGCGTCTTCTATTGAATAGCCTTCGAAGTAATGACTTGAAAGAAAACCTACGGCGAGGCTGTCGCCGGCCCCATTTGCGTCCACAACGGGTTCTTCCAATTCAACTGGATCGAAGTACTCAATATCCTTATTTGAGCCAATTGCGCAACCCCTCTTCCCCATTCCACATACGACTATCCTGTCGCCTCTAATTTCGAGATACTTCTTGATCAGATGATACGGGTCAGCGAAGTTTGTTGAAGAGAAGAATAGAACATCAGCCTCTTCTATGAAGTCCTTTCTATAGGGATCGTCTGAGTCTGTGACATCCTGGATATCTACCGAAAGAATTAGGCCCTCTTCTTTCAGTGGTTTAAGCAGAAATCTAGTCCAGTTCACGATGTTTACATGGGCTAGCTTTGTTCCAGATAGATGTGACCTAATGTCTTCGATATTGGGGCAGAGGTTCATTGCCCCTTTGCCATCATAGAAGTTCTTTCGGCCTCCGTTCATATACATGAGGTTTACGCTTCTCTTCGTTCCTAGTGGGTCTATCATCAGCAGACTGGTGTCTATACCCAACTCTGTAAGAATCTGTCGAATGTATTTCCCTGAGAAGTCTTCGCCGACATAACCAACAAAGCAGACTCTATAACCAAGTCTCTCAAAACCCTGGCAGGCATATCCACCTGCTTGTCCTATGCAATCAAGGTTCTCGCCAAAACTCGTTTCGACAGAGAGATTTACTTTAGAATCCGACAGATAGACATTCGTATCGATTCCGACCGCACCAATGACTGCAACATCGAAGGCCATGCTAATCACCCTTGTTTGGAAAGCTCTCCAAAGAGCTCAAGATTGTTCCTGAGCAGGTCTCCTTCCATAAGGTCTGAGAGAGCTAGTTCGAAATGTTTAACGGTTACACCTGGAATAAGCCCCTCATGAGCAATCTTGCTCATGAGAACTACGTTTTGCATTCTAGAATCTTTCAAATTCTCGACCAATACCTTTACTACCTTTACATCTCTCTTGTCGGCTTCTCGCTCAATATCTTCATTCTTAATCTCTTCTGCTCTTCCTAGACGAACTTCCAGTGGTTGCCAGACAGTATCATAGTATATAAGTGTTCCGCCTTTCTTCAGATAGTTTCCCATTCCTCTCAGAGCCTCATGGCGCTCAAGTGCTATAACCATGTCTGCGCTGTGCTTCATTATCAGAACCGAGTAGGCACCGTGACCGATTCTTAAGTGAGAAGAAACCATGCCACCTCTCTGAGCCAATCCGTGTGTGTCTGCCCCAATACCCCTCTGCTCGGAATGGTCGATCGCTCTTAATAGAGCTTCACTGAGGAAACCTATTCCCTGACCGCCAACTCCCGTAATGTATATGTCGAATTTCTCCATTCTCTCACATCCTTTATCTATCTTCGGAAGCAATCGCATCCGAAGGACATGTCTGGACGCAAGATCTGTCTCCTATGCAGAGATCGTTTTGTACCCGGACCGAACCGTCATCAGAAAGCTGGTAGCTGGGACAAGCAAAGTCACTGACGCAAATGTACTTCCTGTTGCATTTGTTGCCGACTCTCACGGGGTTCGGCAGTGACCTACCGCTTCTGCGCAATTCTCTTGTGAACTTCAACATACATGGATGTTTGGCGATAATGACTTTGAGGCCGTCTTCTGCCAGGGCTTCTTCAACGTACTGCTTAAGCTTTGACTGGTTGTAGGCATCGACTTCTCGAATATTATCTACACCCAGTCCTTCCAGAACCTTCCTAACGGGAATCTTCTGAGTCACTTCTCTGAAGTTCCGCCCGACGGCGGGATGATTCTGATGACCTGTCATTGCTGTTGTGCCATTTTCCATGACAATCAGTGTGAAATTATGTTTGTTGAAGATCGCGTTGACAATGCCCGGTAGTCCTGCATGAAAGAAAGTGGAATCACCAAGGAAGGCCACGACTCTTCTTGTGTCATTGAATAATGAAAGGCCGGAAGCAGTTCCGCTTGAATGCCCCATGCAAAGAAGTACTTGCCCCACTCTATACGGCTCGAGATACCCGAGTGTATGGCATCCAATGTCTGCCACGGAAATATCAGAGGCATGTAGGACTTTCTTGATGGCGTAGAATGCTGATCTATGACCGCAGCCAGGGCACATCTGAGCTGGTCTTGGCGCAAGCTCGATTGGCTCAGTTTCGACTCCAGGAGGACTGACAACGTCAGGCCAGATTCTTGACAATACCTCCCTAACTTTGTCTGGTGTATACTCTCCTATCCAGTCCTCGATGTCTTGCTTTCCAGTTATTCTTGTATTCAGTTTGTGGTCATACGCAATTGCCTTGACTTCTTTCTCTATCACGTTGTCAAGTTCTTCAAGGACCTTTACCTCTTCATGAGAAGAAAGGAAATCCACAACTTCCCTTTCAGAAAGAGGATGCACTATTCCCAGCTTGAGAATATCCGGACGTTTATCTGACAGACTAAGGACGTCCTGAAGAGAGAGAAATGGGGCTCCGGCCGTGATTACCCCTCTTGATTTGTCTGAGCCTTCAATGACACTATTCAGGCAGCTTTTCTCCGTAGTCTTTCTGAACTCCTCGAGTTTCTTCAGAGCTCTTCGCTTCATTTTAAGAGCTTCAGCAGTTATTGGAATATATGGCCCATTCTCAAGACTGAATTTTGGCCGGTTATCTTGCACCTGGAAAATCAATTCCTTAAACTCCACCTTTTCTTTGGCGTGGCATACGTGAGTCGAGAGTCTCACAATTACAGGCATACGCATCTCTTGCGAAAGTCTTGATGCTTCTAGAAACATCGAGTATGCTTCTGAAGGTGTTGAAGGCTCTAGGATTGGAGTGTATGAGAGATGCGCATAGTGACGGTTGTCCTGCTCATTTTGTGAGGAGTTTGCTCCCGGATCATCGCCCAATACAATTACCATGCCTCCAATGAGTTCCATTAGAGAGAGTTGAACGAAAGTATCTGCAGCCACATTTATGCCGACGCTCTTGAAGAACACGCACGAAAGATGCCCATTAACTGAGGCCCCGAAGGCAACCTCCGTCGCAACCTTTTCATTTACAGAGAACTCGAAGTACATAGGGTTCTTCTCAGCAGGGAGAGAGGCTATTGCAGCTGCAATTTCTGGAGTGGGAGATCCGGGATACGAAGTAACAACCCTAACACCTGCTTCCAGCATCGCTCTTACAATCGCGGTATTTCCTATCATTATTTCTGAACCGCTATTCGGAGATAGTAACATATCACCCATTCTCTTCATAACAACCAGCCTTTCGAACAAAGCTCAGGTCAACCAAAACTCACTTCCCAGTTGATTTCTGCTACACCAGAAATCGTCTTATATATCGAACAATACTTTGTGGCCAACTCAAAAGATTTCTCTACTGATTTCCAATGAGACTTATCTGTTCCGACAATAATGACTGTGATGAAACAAGATTCAAGAGTTGTTGGGATTTCTCGCCTCTTCTCACCCGACACCTCGATTTTGGTTGAGGTGAAACTTATCTTCTTCTTACCGAGGATCTCCAGAAACGTTGCGTACAAGCAAGAGCCCAGACCCATCAAGAGCAAGTCGTAAGGGACCGCGCCATCAGCGCCAATTCTAATCTGGTATCCGGAGTCAGTTATTCCCGATCCAGAGAAGCCTTCGCTGAATTCTAATAGTACGTGGACTTCATCTCCCATTATTACCTCCCACAATTCGATTACAGAGATTATGATTTCAGAATAAAATCCCGAAGATAGAACATCACTCAAAAGGAATCACAGATCAGACCGATTCTGCATTCAAATCTCGGCGGCTGTTAACCTATTTAATAATAATCAATTTTAACATTAAGCAGTTCTGAAGGAACTGTATACTTGAGAATATTGCAGAGTATCCCGTTTCAGACAAATAGTATCTTTGTGGAGGTGCTTCGTGAATCTAAACGCGTTGTTCGATTCAACCCTATATCATGGCAGTGCTTCTAAAAAGGGCTTCTTTGAAGGATGGTACTTCAAGTTTGTTGACAGAAGAGGGTATAAATCCTTTGCTGTCATTCCAGGAGTATCCATGTCTTCCGGATGAACCGAATCGCACTGCTTTATTCAGTTTCTTTCGGGAAACAGGAATGAATCTTGCAACATCTCTTACTTTTAGACAGTTTTCGTTCCGATCCAAAGCGCTTTGCCGTAGAGATCGATAATAATCGGTTTTTGACTGACAGAGCGGTTTTGAATATGGAAGACGATAATCAGAAAATCGTCGGTGAAATTCGACTGATTGACCCTTTTCTATGACCAAGGAGATTCTACTCTCCCGGGATTATGTGACCGTTCTCTTTTGTGCCTTACATGGAGTGTTATCACGGTGTAGTTAGAATGGACCACTATCTGGAATGAGAGGTCGAGATAGATGATGAAGTGATAGATCTAACTGGAGGCAAAGGCTATATAGAAAAGGATTGGGGAAGATCCTTGCCAGACGCCTGGATTTGGATGCAGAGCAACAACTTCGATTAGAATAGGACTTCATTAATACTTTCTATTGCAACAATTCCATGGTTGGGGAAGAGTTTCACCGGTTGTCTCTGTGCGTTTATTCTGGGAGAGAAGCTTTACAGGTTTACCACGTACAAGGGCGTAAGCATAATCATGTTAGACGTATCTGAGGATAGAGTGTTCATTGAATTGAGACAGAGGAGGTTTCTTCTGCGAATTAATGCAAGAAAAACTAACGGACCACAGCTCATTTCGCCTGTTGAGGGAAGGATGAGTGGAAAGGTAGATGAGTCACTTTCATCTGAAATCAAAGTAGAGCTCTTTGAAAATGAAGTCGTCTCGCATAAGGGAACCGGAGAAAATTCGGGACTCTTGAGTTTATCACTTAATCTTCTGAAAACAGCTAAACAAGCGAAAGTATTTTTAGAAACTAAGAATTTTGCCACTACAAACTCTGTATTCAGAGAGCGAGTTCTTCTTGAGGCGTTACCTTGCCGGGTTGTGTTATCTTCATTAATGAAAGAATCTTCGAAGCAAGGGGTAGTGATTTGGCTTTCATGTAGTAACTTTGCTCACCATGGCTGAACTTCATCACTTTGAGTGAGTTTATCGCTCGTTGTATCTCCTGGGTCCACGTGATAAAGTCAAGAAAAAAGACGCCTCGAAAGCGTCTTCATTATTAATTCTATCCTGAGAATTCGTTAAAGTCAACCGGTCTAGCTGTTGCTGACAGGTTAAATAATC
>NZ_JWIM01000094.1:0-1615 GCF_002896535.1 Mesotoga sp. B105.6.4
TGCAATGAATGCCATTAGATCGGCCAAGCTGATCGATGGAACTACAGATACCGGTTTTGGATTCTCGCAGAGATGTCCTGCCGATTCGCCTGTGTTTATAGAGTACGTTCAAGCTTACATAGGTCTTTTCAAAGCTCTCACAACCCGTCAACTCCTCGCTCTGAACCTTCTGGTTGAATATGAGCACAAGCAGGGGAGTAGCCTTTCGCAGCTGCACTTGCAGAACTACAACTCGTACATCGCAGAGGAAGTTGAAGTCTTCTGGCATTGGCTGGAGACATTCGTAACATACATTGTCGGTGGCGAAGGCCTTATGTTGAACCCTGCTTATGATGCTGACAAAGCCTGGTTCTACAACGAAGCAGACAACGCAGCCCTGAAGGCTATGGGATTGGATTCCCGGGATAGTCGTGAGAGTTTTCTGGAATACCGAACCCATGTCGTTACCTACAACACTGCCCAGCTTCCAGAAAACTCTAGGGATTTTGCTCCCGGCATTCAACGTGTTCAGGAATTCCGCTTCCGGCATCAAACTCACTCTGGACAAACAGGATATTCAGCTCACCGCTATTGACGAAGCATTAGAAGCGAGTGATCCACTCGGCACATATCGTCTCTTAGGATATACATATCAAGATACAGAGCAGACAGTCGAGCCAGGGGTAGTGTTGAGAAGATATGTCTTTGAAAACCTTTCAGAAGGCAAATACACGATTTCCAGGAGCACCAACAACAATGTGGTTCAGACGCCTTACGCAATAACCCTTCTTGAGAATACTCATAAGAATATCTGCAGTAATCTGTTTATCGCAGAGGAATACCTAGATGAAACGAAGTATGCTTTGAACATAGGCCCGGAGACCTCATATGTCCAATCTCTAGCAATATCGGCCTACGCTCCCTCATTGAGAGTCAACAATCTGCAGAGGGAGATCATATACGGAAGAAGCACTGACCCTACTGACCCGGATCATATAGGAGTCCTGAATGTCGCGCTCAACAGATATATGAAAATCGATGACGAGGCGTACTGGCAAAAAAACTGGATTCTCTTCATTCCTACATGGGATAGTTTTGGAGTCGATCTTGTGAAGGTCAACAGCACAAACAGAACAACCTCGGGGAGATATAGTTCGTGGTTGATATTAACAAACAAAGGTGACAAAGGAACTGGGGATTCCTGGGGGTGGTCGACGGGACCAGTCACAAAAGATCACGCGGTATGGTTGCGGGCCACAACGCAGCTAAGTGACATGTGCCTCGCTCCATATAACCTTTCTAAGTACTACACAATTGATACAAAAGACGACAAGTACAAATATCCAAGTACGACTTACTGTCTGTATCTGAATCATGATACTGCTCAGTGGGACCTATTCATCGAGCCTACAGGAATCAATGTTCTGGGAACTCTGTTCGGCTCAGACAAACTGTACTACGGAGAGATAGTAAGGCTTAGGCATGCTTCCAGTGGCAAGTACGTTTCGTATCATCAGGTTTATACCAGTTCCACCTCTTCCTACAACTGTGGCACTGTGAACGATACCGATAAATATCAAATCGCCAATTGGTGGATAATTCACAGATAAGAACAGTCGTGTCTTGAACAGATGGC
>NZ_JWIM01000095.1:0-893 GCF_002896535.1 Mesotoga sp. B105.6.4
GTCGAGAACGATAACCGCGACTGGAAACTTATCGTTGACCGCCCAGATGAAGAGCGAATATCTTGTAAGCGTGAGCTCTGCGGTGGCATCTATTCCCGGAAGTGGCTGGTACGAGAAGGGCAGCAGCCTAACACTCACCGCCCCGCAGGTCGAGAACTACACCTTCAACGGCTGGAACGTCAACGGAGAGGCGATAAACGACAATCCCCTGGTGATTACAGTAAACAAACCAACAAAGATCGAAGCCGTTTACGGGCAGCTTGGAAAGTACAATTTGACAGTGAGCACCTCTCCTGCCGGGCTCGAAATTCTTATAGATGGAGCAAAGAAGAAGGCTCCGGCAATGATAGAAGACTGGGAAGGTTCTTCGCACAGTTTCGGAATAACCGCTCTCCAGGAGAGAGACGAATCGGATAGAATAGACGGTATAGACAGCAGATACACTTTCTTGAAGTGGAATGATGGAAACACGTCGACGACCAGGAATCTCGTTCTCTCTTCTTCTGTCTCCTATACAGCCCAGATGAAGAGCGAATATCTTGTAAGCGTGAGCTCATCGGTAGTAACAATTCCCGGAAGCGGCTGGTACGAGAAGGGAAGCAGCCTAACGCTCACCGCCCCGCAGGTCGAGAACTACACCTTCAACGGCTGGAACGTCAACGGAGAGACGATAAACGACAATCCCCTCGTGATTACAGTAAACAAACCAACAAAGATCGAAGCCGTTTACAGTGAAATACCTTTCAGGACGCTTTCTGTTGGAAGTGAACCCGAAGGATTGAAGATAATCATAGACTCACTTGAATACACGTCACCTTGGAGCATTCAAGCAAGAGAAGGTACTTCCCATACGATAGAGTTCAAAGCTCAGGAGAGGGACGAAAGCTCTTTCG
>NZ_JWIM01000096.1:0-2667 GCF_002896535.1 Mesotoga sp. B105.6.4
ACTCACAACTTGGAACTGGTTCTCAAACAAAAAGGAGAGTCAAAAAGACTCTCCTCTTGTATAACATCTGGGCGATACCTACTCTCGCATGCAGTTGCCCACATACTACCATCGGCCCGAGACGGCTTAACTGCCGGGTTCGGTATGGAGCCGGGTGTTTCCCGCCCCGGTATCTTCACCCAGAATATCTGTTCACTCAAGAGTACATAGGGAAATAAGGTAAAGGAATCGGATTATTAGTACTGGTCGACTGAACACTTCACAGTGCTTACATCTCCAGCCTATCTACGTCCTCTTCTCGAACGATCCTGAGAGACCTAGTCTTGAAGCGTGCTTCCCGCTTAGATGCTGTCAGCGGTTATCACTCATGAACGTAGCTACTCAGCTACTGCCGCTTGCACGACAACTGATTCACTAGAGGTTCACTAACCCCGGTCCTCTCGTACTAGGGGCTACCCTTCTCAAGTCTCCTACGCTCGCAACAGATAGGGACCGAACTGTCTCACGACGTTCTGAACCCAGCTCACGTACCGCTTTAATAGGCGAACAGCCTAACCCTTGGGACCTGCTCCAGCCCCAGGATGCGATGAGCCGACATCGAGGTGCCAAACACTGCCGTCGATATGAACTCTCGGGCAGTATAAGCCTGTTATCCCCAGGGTAGCTTTTATCCGTTGATCAACGGCCTTTCCACTCAGGGCCGCAGGGTCACTAGGGCCAGGTTTCCCTCCTGTTCGACCTGTCAGTCTCACAGTCAAGCTGGCTTTTGCCCTTACACTCTATGGTTGATTTCCAACCAACCTGAGCCAACCTTAGCGCGCCTCCGTTACTCTTTTGGAGGCGACCGCCCCAGTCAAACTGCCCACTTAGCAATGTCCTTGTTGTGCTCTCCAAGCGATCGTTACGCCATTCGTGCAGGTCGGAACTTACCCGACAAGGAATTTCGCTACCTTAGGACCGTTATAGTTACGGCCGCCGTTTACTGGGGCTTCGGTTCAAAGCTTCGCTTGCGCTAACCTTTCCCCTTAACCTTCCAGCACTGGGCAGGCGTCAGACCCTATACGTCTTCTTCTCGAATTCGCAGAGCCCTGTGTTTTTGGTAAACAGTCGCCGCTGCCTTGTCACTGCGACTCCAGCCAGCTCTTAACCAGCCAGAGTACCCCTTCTCCCGAAGTTACGGGGCCAATTTGCCTAGTTCCTTAACAGGAGTTATCCCGCTCCCCTTAGCCTTCTCAGCTTGCCTACCTGTGTCGGTTTTCAGAACGATTGGCTTAACACTCAAACGCTTTGCGATGCTTTTCTCGACAGTATGAACTCAACGTTGTTGCTCCCGAAGGAACTCCCATTCGTTCCTCACCCTCCCGCGGTGGATTTCCCTGCCGCGATCATCAGACTAGAAACTTAGACGCACTATGCAACTAGTACGCAACGCCTATCCTCCTGTGTCACACCCCAAAACTCATGTCACGCCAGTACCGGAATATTAACCGGTTTCCCATCGGCTACCCCTTTCGGGTTCCCCTTAGGATCTCGACTAACCCTGGGAGGACGAACCTTGCCCAGGTACCCTTAGGCTTTCGGGGGGAGAGATTCTCACTCTCCTCTCGTTTACTCATGCCTGCATTCTCTCTTGTGCCTCGTCCAACAGCCCTCACGGGTCTGCCTTCTCCCTACAACACAATGCTCCTCTACCAACAGTTTCCTGTTCCACAGCTTCGGAGGATAGCTTTAGCCCCCTTACATCTTCGGCGCGGTGAGTCTCGACTAGTGAGCTGTTACGCACTCTTTTAATGATGGCTGCTTCTAAGCCAACATCCTAGCTGTCTTTGACTCTCCACTTCCTTTAACACTTAGCTATCTCTCTGGGCCCTTAGCTGGTGGTCTGGGCTGTTTCCCTCTCGACTACGGACCTTATCGCTCGCAGTCTGTCTCCTGCACTTTGAGTAGAGGTATTCGGAGTTTGACTGGGGTTGGAGGTCGCCCCCCTAGCCCAATCAGTGCTCTACCCCCTCCACTAACCATGCAAGGCCGTGCTTAAACACGTTTCGAGGAGTACCAGATATCACCGAGTTCGGTTAGCTTTTCACTCCTATCCACAGGTCATCCAATAGCTTTTTACTGCTAACTGGTTCGGTCCTCCAGTGGGTGTTACCCCACCTTCAACCTGCCCATGGATAGCTCACCCGGTTTCGGGTCTATCGCAACTGACTTCCGCCCTATTAAGACTCGGTTTCCCTTCGGCTTCTCCTCTCTCGGATTAACCTCGCCAGTTACGGTAACTCGCAGGCTCATTAATCAAAAGGCACGCGGTCGCACTTTCGTGCTCCCACTTATTGTAGACTCACGGTTTCAGGTACTCTTTCACTCCCCTCCCGGGGTGCTTTTCACCTTTCCCTCACGGTACTTTTCCGCTATCGGTCAGCAGGTAGTATTTAGCCTTAGAGAGTGGTCTCCCCAGATTCACGCGGGATTTCTCGTGCCCCGCGTTACTCGGGATATATGCAAGGATAGCCTCTGACTTTCGCCTACAGGACTTTCACCTTCTCCGGTCTATCTTCCCAGATAGTTCGACTAGCCTTTAGCTTCTCCCGGCCCTGTACGGTCAGGCCCGTATATATCCCTCTACCCCTATATGGCAACGCCCGTACGCTTACACTATATAGGTTT
>NZ_JWIM01000097.1:0-3621 GCF_002896535.1 Mesotoga sp. B105.6.4
TTCTCTGTCCTTGTACTTACTCACAATCTTAGCTAAATAAAGGCCTTTAGGTTTGCTCTTCATAACAGAATGATAGCACAAAGAAACGAGCAAAGTCAATTACAAATTGACTATTCACTGTCTACACTCTCACTACGTTCATGTGTCTTTTTCCTCTCTGAGAAAGTCTTTCATTCATTCTCTGTCGGGGAACTTCAGACTAACTATGATGCCAAGAGATTAAATCAAGGAACGGATGTTTTGGGAATCTAAATGAATGCTTACAATAGAACTTCTGGATAGTCGAACAGACAATTGGGATCTTCTGTTCAAGGCAATCGAAGGAGGTTGTTCTCGTGGGAGAATCTAAGATTATTGACCAATTTGCTGTTGAATCTGAGTATGGGATAAGGTCTTTCAATATTTACGAAGGTGATATTTTCGATCACG
Source organism: Mesotoga sp. B105.6.4 (assembly GCF_002896535.1). Classification (NCBI taxonomy): domain Bacteria; kingdom Thermotogati; phylum Thermotogota; class Thermotogae; order Kosmotogales; family Kosmotogaceae; genus Mesotoga; species Mesotoga sp. B105.6.4. The sequence goes on from NZ_JWIM01000097.1 coordinate 430, forward strand.
GTGCCGAATTATCACTTCAAGAGAAACCTTTACTCGTTCTCTCGACTCATTCCTCGAAGCACTTTGACCCTGCAGGCGCTGTTCTGGAGAAGTTGCAGGAACATCTTGGAAGACGTTTGAACTTGGATAAGAATCCGCTTTTATCTTGGAGAGGTATATCCGTTTTTTTTGAAGAAACTGAAGATTTCGATTTCAAAGGGATTTTGACACTCCGTATTCCCAGGACAAATATTGAATCTCTTTCATCGAGCGTCTCTTTGTTTGAAGAGGTCTTGGACGTATTTACATCTTCACTCACTGTTCTAGAAAGCCTTGGATTTCCTTTTGAAGATGTCTTCTTTCCAATTATTGCAGGTCAGAGGATTTCGGAGATCTTGCCATCAAACGCTTCTTCTTATAAGAAGGCACTCGAGATAATGATTGAAAAAAGCAAGATTTGGCTCGAAACATCGAAACACTGTGCATCTCTAAACCTGTTCGTATATGAGAGTGAAAAACTTGAACTGGTGAAAAATGCGCTATACACAATTCGCGAAAGACACAATATTCGAGGCGACATAGTGGGAGATATTCTATCCAGTTTGATTAATCAGGTAACCGATCAAATATGTTCCCTGCAAAATCTGCGGGTCAGTGCTTCTCTGAAGAGGACGCTAAATGATCTGAAGCAACTTCTAGGCTACGAACCAGTTAGTATCCAGTCTATCAACTCTAATTCTAGAATAGTAATTGAGTATATGGCGAAGGATCTCATTAATGCCTTTGAGATTGAAACACCCGATGATAAACTCTATACAATGATTGAGTCTCTCAGGAGCAAATTATCTCCTTGGGTGATCTCTTATATGCACGCGATTAGACTTATAGGAAATTCATGCTCGCATTCTTCGAATCCGAAAAGCGACTATGTTCCTGAAACCATGGAAAAGAGCGATCTACTGGCAGTATTGGGTGCTCTTACGAATTTGCTCTCTTTGTGGATAAGCATTAGAGGAGATAATTTACGTAGCTAGTTTGGTCAGGTAGGAGAATCCGAGAAGAGTCTGTGTCTAAGGTCGATCTGATAGCCTGTGGGTTTGAATTCAACTTGAATAAAGAAGGTGTTTGTTGGATGGCAATTGCCGATCATATCGAGAGAGTGAGACAGAATTTGAGAGGTGGCAGATATAATTCTGAAGCAGCAGTATCGCAGGGGGTGGTTCTTCCCACTTTAAATGAGTTAGGATGGCCTGTATTCAATACTTCAATAGTAATTCCAGAATACTCCATTGAAGGACGCCGTGTAGATTTCGCACTTTGCTATCCTGAAAGTCGGCCTGTTGTGTTTATTGAGGTAAAAAAGGTAGGTCACTCAGATGGGGCAGATAGGCAGCTGTTCGAGTACGCGTTCATGCTTGGAGTACCTATGGCAATTTTGACAGATGGCCAGGAGTGGAGTTTCTATCTTCCTGGTGAACAGGGCCGTTATGACGAACGCAGGATCTATAAACTAGATCTTCTTGAACGTGAAATCTCGGAAGCAGCAGAAAGGCTTCAAAGATACATTAGTTACAAGAAAGTCTGCACCGGCGAGGCTCTTGAGGCTGCGAGAGAAGACTACAGAAATGTTTCGAGAGAAAGGATTATTGGTGAAAACCTTTCGAAAGCATGGAAGATGCTCTTGACCGAACCTGATTCTCTTCTACTAGAGCTGTTTGCAGAAAAGGTGGAAGACATTTGCGGATACAAGCCAGAACTAGAGGTCTGCGGAGAGTTCATCGAAAGAGAAATCATCAGCCAGAGAATGCTGATTTTGCCTGAAAGTTCAAACTCGGCAACTACCAGAAAATCGGTAACGTCATCACCAAATTACGGCGCATCCAAACTAACAGAGAGATCAGGCGTCTTCGATTTCGACTTTCAAGACCGCAGAATTTCTGCCACTTCTGCCTGTCAGGCAATGATCAAGCTTTTTCAGCTCCTATCGCAGGAAGATGCCACTTTCTTAGAACGGTTCGCTTCTCGCAAACACGGAAAGAAAAGGAGGTACTTGGCGAAAGACAAGCTTGATCTCTATCCTGGACGACCTGATTTGGCTGCTTCTCATTCTGTCGAAATAGTTCGAGGCTGGTGGATGGGCACAAATTACAGCCGCCCAAATATACAGGATATAATCAACCTCGCGCTTGAGGTTGCTAGCCCAGAGCTCAGAAGTTCAATAAGAATAAACGTACTTTGATTAACGTGTCCGGCAAAGAGGTTTAGCAAAGGTAAGAAAACTCTGAGATGGAAACTTAGGTGCGCCGGTATCGGAACTAACGATAGGCCGCATACATAAATACTAGAGCAAGAGTGACACCGAATTCTAATAATGTTAGTCGGAAGCCAAGACAGGAGGTCCTATGTACAAAATAGAAAATATGAAAGCTGAAAGAGTTGAGCCTGTGACTTTCTCGGCGATCGAGATTAAAGAAAGCGAAATTGAGGAGATTCTGAGACGCAATATCGATATGATCTGCGACGATGAGGAATCTATGATTATTGTAGGCCAACAAGTCAAGAACGAAAATAATGGACGCAGTGACCTGACGGCTATCGACAACGAAGGCAATATAGTATTGATAGAGATCAAAAGAGATCCCAGAGATATCGAAAACAGAAAGGAAGCCTTTGAGTTTCAGGCTGTTAGATATGCGGCCAGCTATGCAACCATTAGAGACATCGAAAGTCTTGTCAGAAAAGTATATGGACCCTATATTGAAAAGCATCGTGAAGAATTCGGGCAAATGGATTTAACATCATACGAACTCGGACTCCGAAGAATAAACGAATTCTTGAGGGCTAATGACGCCGAAAAGAGCTTCAACAAAAGGCAGAGAATAATCTTGGCCGCGTCCGATTTTGATGAGCAAACCTTATCGGCCGTCGCCTGGCTTAACAGCAACGGTGTCGATGTCAGCTGTTATCGCCTAATACCTTACAAACTGGATGATAAAACATATATTCGCGCAGAGCGAATACTGCCGGTGGTGAGTAGCCCGGGGGGATTTCACCCCCAGGCTCTCTCAGAACCGGACTTGAACCTCTTGATTCATCCGGCTCCCATTATCCAGCCATATAGAATATCCCCATTGTCCAGTGTACAAAGGAGATGTCATACGACCTCATTTTGTCTGTTAGCACTTCCCTCTCCTCTGTTCACAGTTCCTCCCT
>NZ_JWIM01000061.1:0-7484 GCF_002896535.1 Mesotoga sp. B105.6.4
ATCGATTCATGCAACTGGTTTCCCTTGCAACTTGCAACTCAGAACTTGCAACTGGTTTTCCTGCAACTTGCAACTCAGAACTTGCAACTGGTTTCCCTTGCAACTTGCAACTCAGAACTTGCAACTGGTTTCACTTGCAACTATTTCGACGAAAGGAGAAAAAACATGGAAGACAGAATAACAAAGACGATGGCTTTGCTTTTAGATGGAAGATGGAGCGAGGCGGTCAAGCTTTATCACCTGATAATAGACGAACATAAAAAGGAAGAGAGTGTTCCAGAAACAACTCAAAACGGAGAAAAGAGTCAATGCCCTTCGAAGGCTGAGAAGAGCGTATCCGTAGCGAGCGAGTTCGAAAGATGGAGCACTTTGAACGAGGAAGAGCTGTGGGATCTCGGACATATCGCTTATCTCTTCGATGATACAGAGACTGCCGAATCTCTCATTGAAGAGCATTATTCTAGGAAACCAAACGATGTCGAGGGGATGGTCTTCCTCGGAAAGATCTACAAGAAGCGAAAGAAGCCTTACAAATCTGAACTAATGTTCAGGGCAGCACTCTCGGAAGACAAAGACCACATGAAAGCTGTGGAAGAGCTTGTTTATCTTTACCTCAATACTGACAGGCCGCTCGATGCCCTCGCCTGGGCTCAGAAGCTGCTGAGGCTCGATCCCAGAAATCCGAAACACTACTTTCTCGCAGGCAAGGCACTTGAGAGCCTCGACAAGCCAGAACAAAGCAGAAGATACATTACGGCCGGCATGATCCTCGATCTCTCCAGCTCCCGAGGAGGAAGCTTGCAGAACTTCTACGAAGACAAACTCGGCGAATCGATCACCATTGCTGATCTTGATGATGCCAGAGAGATTATTGAGGAATGGGTAGGCAAAAACCAGCACACCGCTGCGGGTACGCAGCAGGTGAACAAAGCAAATCCTATTCAGTAGATGCTTTCCGGAGAATAGCAAACAGTCAAAGGGTAACATGTTCGTTTTGCCACTGCATATTCACGTAGCTGAACCGAAGCCGGGCGCCCGCCCGGCTACTTAAATTATCTATCATTGGGACAAACGTCTTCAGTTCAGAACGATCTCTTCTTGGTAAAGAAATTCGACAACAGTTTATGAAATGTATATCTGACATCGTTGGGATTTATTCCGTAAGTCGTAGGCAGGTATTGGTTCTGCTGATGAATTCCCATGTGAAGTGAGGCGATTCCCAATTTGATTGTTTCACTCAAACTAAGTGAGATCCGCAAGGTTGAAGAGAGCCCGCGGTCTCTTCCAAAAACGATCACTGTTGTCAGTTTAAGGGCTTGACAAGGCTAACTATCTACTAATCACATCACATTAGTGTATTTTGTTCTGAATGTTTAGTGATGTAAAATAACAGACGTGTCGTAATTAAATTCAGGAGGATACCAATAAAATCAGGAGAAAGCCTACGAGATCCTTAGCATTAGGGGTTCCGGGAAAACCTGCGAAGAAATGTCAAGGTCCAACTGCTTGATCATGAGACATTCAGAGACTGACTCAAGAAGACTACTGCAACAATATGGCAAGAAACGGCCACGAAGTGGAAGAATTCACTTCAGTGTTCTTTTTACCAGGGACGGACCCGAGGTCAGTTGTGCAAGCGTTTGCGGGATATATGAATGCGAAGGGGTGTTATTTGGCTTCTCCGCTCTGAGGTTTGGTGAGACATTGGCGGTCAAAGACGCGAACCACTGCTAGCCAATAGTGTAGTATATGCCGTTTCTTGTCGCCCAGGAAACTGCATGCATGAGAAAGCGGAAGAATAATGAGAATAAACGTGCATACTTTAACCTAATCGACCGTGATTGTAATTCCCTCGAATCATAATTACATAAGTTATAGGTTATAAATGAGGTGTGCGATGAGAATCATAAGATCAGAAAGCTTCAATTCCTGTTTTCTGGATTTTCTGGACAAGCATAATAATAGGGTAGCTCCTGTTATGGACAAGCTTGGTTTCTTTGAAGAGGTACTTGAAAGAGATGGGCCTATAGGAGTCAGAAAGTCCGGTCTACTGGAAAAGTTGCATGGTACGAGCATTAACAGCATTACGCTGATTAGAAAGGGATTAAATGTTCGTTGTTTGTGTTTTTTCCCCAGCAATGGTATTGAAGAGGTCTGTGTTTTGCTTATGGTGTTCATTGAGAAAAGCTCAGCAGATTATGTTAAGGCAGTTAAACAAGCTGAAATTCTGGCGGATAAATGGTTGAGCGATAATAAAGGATTCAAAGTTCGAAAGGGGTGAAATAATGGGCATCAAGAGGAATTCATCTTTCGGTGAGTTTCTTGACCAAGTTGCCAAGACCTACAATGTTGAAGATTCTCTCGCTATAGGTAGGATTAAGGGTCAAGTTGCCAGTCAGTTAATGAGCTACAGAAAAGAAAGAGGTCTTTCGCAGAAACAATTGGGTGAGCTGTTAGGTTTTAAGCAGCCATACGTTTCAAATATTGAACGTGGAGAAGAGAATCTTAGCTTAGAGACTCTTGTCAAGATCTCTGTCTGTCTTGAAGGAAGACTGAATGTAGATCTTGGAATAACTGACAGAAAAACCGAAATAACAAGAGAGGTAATAAAATACATTCCTATATATATTCCCGTAATTTCGGTGAAGAATAATGAAAGCTATTTTAGATGGAAACCGAGTGAGGCGGCTTGATAAATGCATAGAGTGGAACAAGCGATACTTCAAATGAAAAGATATCTGATAAAGGAGTTTTCCTTCTCCTACACTCCAGTACAAAATGAGATCGTGATATCTATTGAACTCGGTAGAGAGACGAAAATTATCGAAGAAGAGGGTAGGAAGAACTGTCTTCTTGCGCTCACTCTATCAGCATTTGGTAGAGCCGATGAGACAGATTATCTTACGATAAAGGCAAGCATGGAGGGAGTCTTCGAATGCCAAGAAACCCTCGAAGAAAAGGCATTAGAAAAAATGGTTGCTGAGAGCGGTACTTCAATACTTCTGCCAGTACTACGCGCAGCTATTGTATCGTTTACAGGTCAGGCAGGCCTTACACCTCCAATTGTTATTCCACTTATGAATCCACGTTTTTCTTTGGAAGCAGAAAAACAGTAGAGAGTCTATATACGCTTCCTCAGCTTTTCATCGAACTTCTCGATTGATCATATGATATGGCCGGAGGATATTTGTATTGAAAAAAGCGGCTGCTTATGCGGGGATTCCCAGGAGAAGTCGCTTGAATTAGTGTAAGAATCCTACTGTAATTACTGTCTTAGCCGCTGAACCCGATTTGGAATCTCGATTCTAAGAACCGCTGGGAAGACAAAAAAGAGCCGCTGAAGGCTGAACGCTGGGTTGAGCATGGACCCGCTGGGAAGATCAGAGAGCCGCTAAAGGCTGTACGCTGATGAAAACCACGTTGACCGTCAACGGTTCTCCGTTCTCCGAACTGGACCAGTTGCAAGTGCCAAGATGAAAGTTGCAAGCTATAGAGCAAAAAACTCAAGTTCCATCTGAACTTCTTTCAGCATCACGTTTCTTCGATATTAACAGTCGAGAAAGAACATTCTCGAGAGCGTCGCTTCGAGGAAAAAAGAGAATTCAATAACAACTGTGTTATCGCGTGCAATGCACAGACTGCCACATTTGAGATACATATTATCGATACGGGGTCGAGCTCGGAACTTGTTTCAGAACAAACACTTCCCACCGCAAGCGGGGATTCAAGATCAAGAGCAGAAGAGAGGTTCATCATTCCGACGCTACGCGTCCAGGTCCTTGTTGAAGGGGGCAAAAGACGTAAGAGACCAGTGGGAAGAGGTAGAAAAACAAGTAGATCTTGCCTTTCTAACCTCTAACCTCATTCATGTAATCTCTACAGCGTTTAGTTTCGCAATCAGATTCGAAATGACAGCCCAAGGCGAAAATGTAGTCCGACGGATTCCTGAGGTCTATTGTCTTCGATTTTGTTATCATAAGAACAAGGGCCCTTTCGGGCCCTTGACTAGATTGGGTAGGGGTTTTATCTTTTAGAGCTGTGCTGCTTTTCCGAATCCTCTGCCGAGTCCCGGTCCCTTTTCGCCAGAGGCGCCGTGCCTGTAGCCTGTTCCGTCCTGGGCATTCTTCAGTTCTCTTACTCCGCCATTCGGGCAGTTGTCATTTATTCCGTCGCCGTCTGCATCCACAAAGTTCTCACAGGTTGTAGGATCCTGAACTCTCTGCATCGCTTTCGTTCCATAACCTACTGCCAATGTCATTCCACCGATCAGAAGAACTGCAATCGTAATCAACACTATCTTTTTCATCTCTTACACCTCCATATGATTTTTGGTACATTCTCAGTCTACGGCCCGTTTCTTGGAGCCCGCTTAACAAACGCTTAGAGGTTGCTTAGAAATGTGGTAGCATGTATGGGGTAGGGGGGTCCGAAAGACCCAAAGATCACTTGCAAGAAAAAAGTGAGAGGTGAGGCCGACTTCGTCGGGAAGTGATGCTGGAATAAAACATCAGACGCTGGGCTGAGCAAGAACGGCCCAGGTCGCAATGCCGGCTAAGAACATGCCGGGACGCAAGGCTGGCGAAGATCACGCCAGGACGCATTGCCCGCTTCGCGGGGAAAGAGCCGCTGAAGGCTGTACGCTGGGTAGAGCATGGACCCGCTGGGAAGACAAAAAAGAGCCGCTGAAGGCTGAACGCTGATGAAAACCACGTTGACCGTCAACGGTCCACCGTTATCCGAGGAAAACTCGTTCTTCGTTCCAGAGCGAGGACCTGTTCTTCGTTCTTGGTTAAGCCAAGAAGATCGAAAACAAGATTCAGGATCCGACTCTGAAATGATTGCCTTAGGTTATTCAGAAAACACCACATCCCGTCATTCTGACACGCTTCTGGTAAGAATCCTGATCTTCACGTAAGCGCAGCAAACACTAGTATAAAACATCAGACGCAGGGCTGGGCAAGAACGGCCCAGGTCGCAATGCCGGCTAAGAACATGCCGGGACGCAAGGCTGGCGAAGATCACGCCAGGACGCAATGCCCGCTTCGCGGGGAAAGAGCCGCTGAAGGCTGTACGCTGGGTAGAGCATGGACCCGCTGGGAAGACAAAAAAGAGCCGCTGAAGGCTGAACGCTGATGAAAACCACGTTGACCGTCAACGGTCCACCGTTATCCGAGGAAAACTCGTTCTTCGTTCCAGAGCGAGGACCTGTTCTTCGTTCTTGGTTAAGCCAAGAAGAAGATCGAAAACAAGATTCAGGATTCGAGTCTGAAATGATTGCCTTAGGTTATTCAGAAAACATCGCATCCCGTTATGCTTAACTTGTTTCAAAATACTGCTCTCAAGGTTTGTCGAACCTGCAACCACCTATCTGCAACTTTGGTACTTCGGTACTTCAAGACCAGATCCCGTGCAGACCCCCCAAACAGGACCATTTTGGGGCAGGCGCTACGGGAAGACAGTCCTTCACGTCATCCTGAAGTGCTCCTGTTCAGGATCTGGGCTTGGGTCTCAGCGAAGGACGGTTCTTCAAAGCCATCAGCGGGTTCACCGCTTTTAAGCGCACAGCGGTTCTTACATTCGAGATCCCGATCAGTTTCATATCGGGATGACAAAGAAAGGGATTGACATAAGGAGTTACTCGGGATGCCGGCCTTAGGTTATTCGAAAAGCATCGCATCCCGTCATGCTGAACTTGTTTCAAAATACTGCTCTCAAGGTTTTTCGAACCTGCAGCGCAACCTGCGACCACGGTTAATCAAAGTCCTAGATACCGTATCAACTACTGGGTGACGATGCCAGGCTTTCATATGATCTCGCATTTTGTCATGCCGGAAAAGCTAATTAGAAGGGGAACAAAGCGCCTGGATAATTATGGCAGCAAGAATCAAGTACCTTCCGACTGTCAGGTTTTCTTTGAACGATATTTGTTTAGCAGAAAAGCCGAGAGAAATACGGTAGCCGGTATTGAGAGGATTATACCTATACTTCCTGCAGTTGCCCTGATTATCTCCGTTGCAATTACGTCCATATTGATTATCCTTATCAAGGGTGTTTTGTATGCCAGAAAGACCAGCATGAGGAAGATTGAGCTCCCTGTATAAGCGAGGATGAGGGTATTGGTCATCGTTCCCATTATGTCTCTGCCGATGTTGATTCCAGATTTCACGAGTTTGCCCGGCGTGATATCGGGGTTGAGGAATTTCATTTCATACATTGCCGAAGAGATCGACATGGCAACATCCATTACGGCACCCAGTGTCCCAATAATTATTCCGGCAAACAGCAGACCCATAAAATCAAAATGAATGTTCTGGGGTATATAAACGAGCATTGTTGCCTCGTCGCTGCTGAGACCCGTAAGGTTAGCAAGTGAGCCGGTTACGTAAGCAATAACGCTTGCAGAAAGCACGCCGCACAATGTACCGAAGGCTGCTGAGAATGATTTTATGTTGAGACCGGAGACAATTCCGAAAGTAAGTACTGTAATCAGTGCTGCCGACAACGAAGAAACGCCTATAGGGTTGAATCCGTTCAGTATCAGCGGCAACATCACTTCAATTATTATCAGGCCCGTGATAGTAAGAGTTATGAAGGATTTGAGCCCGGAGATTCTTCCGATGAGAAGAAGCAAGGCTATGAATACCAATACAATAACGAAGACGTATCTCTGTCTTATGAAGTCAGTTACGTGGAAGGTTTCTTCTCCCCTTTGATCAATGTAAAGCACAACGGTATCATTATCTTCCACGCGAATATCCATAGCGGGGTTGTCTGTAAAGTGGTTCTCGACAATTACCTCTTCACCGGCGTGGCTGCCGTTAAGAATCTTGATCCTGAGCGTTTGGAGGCCCTTTCCCGAATAGCCTCCTGTTTCATCGAAACTTACGATCTCCAGCACCTTTCCCTTGATCGTACTCTGATCGTTTACGGAAGCATCTATAAAGGTAAAAAGCACATAACCGAATAAGACCGCTCCCGTTATGTAGAGCAAAGCTTTTTTCAATCTCAACTTGAAATCTCCCTGACTCTCTCTTTGTCTTCCCTGGAATTATATCATTTCATGCGGGACTCGAAGATAGGCTCTGGTAATTTACAGGCCGTGAAGCCGTCAAAGCCAACCTGAGAAAATCTCTCCTTAATAAAACTTGTGTTTCGGAGTTTGGACAAGTTCGTTGGACATAGCATCTGTTGATATAATGAAGTCGGTGGCCAGTCTGCTGACGCAGGCCACTCAGGCTTCGCCTGGCCAGTTCCGCTTCTGGGCAAGAAGATCCGCTTGATTAGAAAACGCTGTACGCTGTGAAGAGTCGTCCTTAGTCCTTCGTCCCAGATCATGGACCCGTCCTTGAGAAGAGCCTGAGGTCAGAGGCAATACGTCGGAAGAGCGAAGAGATTCTTGATCTTCTTACCTCTAGCCTCATTCCCCTTACCTCTGATCCGCCTCGTCCCTTTGACCCCCAATGGTTGGACAAGAAGTGAGAGAA